>JAAVHP010000011.1 GCA_014799665.1 Clostridiales bacterium | reverse complement strand
TGCAAAACCGTTGACAGCAGTTCGAATCTGCTTGGGACCTCTCGATGCTCCTATCTTCTAATGGTTAGGAAACTAGATTCTCAGTCTAGGAATCGGGGTTCGATTCCCCGTGGGAGTACAAACAACCATTGAAACCCCTCTAAACAGAGGGGTTTTCTTTTTTACGGGACCAAAAGCGGGACTATTCTTTGACTATACCACCTGCTGCATATCCCTTACCGCATTGCTCACCGTCCGCGTATCGACCCCGAAGCGGCAAGCCGTCAGAGCAACCGGGTTGCGTGTTTCGATGCAGGTTTGGTAATAATCGAACATGTCCATGTTCCGAAGCACTACCGGAGAGACGATACCCGCCTTCACGAGCCGCCTTATATCATACGTCCTCAACAATTCTATCTTCTTCATCGTTCTATCGGTTTGCCAACGTTTCGAGCACGGATACGCGGTTGTTTACGGTCGTTATCTCCTGCACCGAAACGACCGGGTTCGGAAGATTGCGCATCGCCTGTGCGAGTGATTCGGCCATATAGTCAGAGCCCATTGCTTGGGAAGCGGCACCCTCCATTTGAATGGGCACACCGCCCCCGGCTTGGTTGATGCTCGAGAGCAGGGGCGCGAACATCGCGGTGCTCCGGGCATTGATGACGCTCTCGCCGTTCGAGAGGCGGGCCGATATACTGTCGCTCGTGCCCGTCCCGGCACCCTCCACCAAACCGCCCGTTGCGAATTGCGGGGTCTGCACTTTACCCTGTTGGCTCAACGTCTTCTTGGCTTGGATGATGCCCGCCGTCACGGCTGCTATGCCGGAAGCAATCGCGGCGAGGTTCAGCGGGAAAGGTTGTTCCATAGCCCCCGCCACGGCACCCGCGATACCCTTTGCCGTATCGATGCCGATTTGCACCAAGGCGACGGCCTTCAAGAAAGCCTGCATTTCCTCGCTGTCGCCCGCCATCTCGTTGAACAGGTCAAGCATAGAGTTTGCCATATTCTTCAAGGAATCTTTTAACACCTTGGCATTATTCTCGGCGGTTTCCCTTGCTATTTCCTCGCTTTTATCTCTGAGCTTGTCGGTCTGCTTTATCTGGTCGCGAACCGCTTGTTGGTAGGCCTCCTCGCTATCGAACATCGCCGCCTTGTTCTCCTCTGTAATCTCGAGAAGGCGGTTCAGTTTATCCTGCTCGATCTGCAGTTGCAGGTCGGCTTTCGCCTGCTCGTTTTCCTCAACCCCTTCAAGCTCCTGCGCGTATTTCTCCGCTATCCCGTCGAAATATTCCTGCAACTTCTCGGCCTGGGCTTCCTTGCGGGCTTCCTCGGCCTCGGCTTCAAGATCGGCTTTGCGCTGCGCAAACTGCTGTTCCACGAGTTCGACGGCCACGCCCGTTTCCTCGGCGGCCTGTATCGCCGCCTGACGTTCCATATCGAGTTGCTGTAACTTGATTTCAAGCTCCTTGTCCGCGTTTCCGCGTGCGAGTTCGAGCATTATTTCAAGTTCCTTTGCCTTCTGTTCCGTGGCCTTATCCAAGGCCTCCGCGCTGTATTTCTCCCGTATCGCCTGCAAGTCGCGGTTGTACTTCTCCTCGAGCAGGGCGCGGATTTCTTTTTTCTGCGCCTCCGTGCCTTGAATGTTCGCCAATTCATCTTGGTATTGCTTTTCCCGCAAGGCGATTTCCTTGTCTTGCCCTTCTGCCATAAGTTCAAGCGTAAGGTCGCGTATCTTCTTGCGTCCGTCCTCTACAGTCTTCTGGTAGTCCTGTTCCCGTTTGAGGCGTTCATCATCGGCGGCTTTCTGCTCGGCGGCAATCTGTGTGATAGCCGTCTGCCTCTGCTTTTCGAGCGCCCGTATCTGGTCGTTCATGCGGGTGCGCTGGTTGATTACTTCGGCCTCAAGGCGTATCAGTTCCTCGTTCGCATCCTTGCTGTTCTTGCTGTACGAGGCCTCCACTTGCGCTATACGCAGTTTCTCTTCGGCGAGGCGTATGTTCTCATCGGCCTGCTTCTTCTCCGCGTCCGCGGCCTCGTTTATCATCTTGATGCGTTCCTCGGCGCTGTACTTGTCCTTCTGCGCAATTTTCGCGCGGAGCTCCGAAACCTTTTCGGCGGTCTTGGCCTGCTCGAGCTGATTGTTACGTTCTGCGTCCTGCAAGGCCTGCTTGTCCTTTTCAAGTTGTATGGCGGCCTCGGTGGCTTCGTTCGCTTGCGCGATATACTTACCGACAAAAGGCAGTTTCTCGAGCGCCTTCGATACGCCGCCGGCCATCTTGGAGAGCCACCCCATGACGGCAATCAATCCGTCCGCGACACCCTGCAAGACTGCCTTGAAAGCCTCCATCGCTCGGGTGAGGGGAGCCATCAAAACCTGCAACTTTCGGCTCTGCTCCTCGTTTCCCTTGATAGCCTTTGTGAGAGCGGTTATCACACCCACAATCGCGGCGAGGGTGAGCACGATAGGATTTGCCAAGAGCGCCTTGAAAGCGCTCCCGACTGCCTTGATGCCCTGCACAAGGACGGTACCGAACGACTGCCCCGTGGTCTTGGCTTGGTTCTGCATCGCGGTGAGCTGTCCGAGGAAGCCTTTGTTCGCCCCGATAGCGGAATTGATAGCCCCCTCGTAGTTGCCCACGTTCCGACCGAACACACCTATCGACTGCTCGGCCTTTCCTATATCATCGTTGAGCTCCTTGATTTGCTTCTGCAACGCCACCCCGCCGTCGGCGCTCTCCCGCTCGGCCTTGCTCATCGCGTAGTATTCGGCCTTCATCATCGATAGCTGGGCACGCATAGCCTGTACGCTATCCGTGTTCTCCTTCTGGAACTTGATGTTGTTCTGTATCGCGCGGGATTGGTTCGTCATCTCCTTGTTGGCCGCCTTGATAGCCTCGTTGTTCGCGGTTATCGTGACTGTGTTATCCTTGATTTTGTTCGAATACTCCTTGTATTCGTCCGTGTTCGACTTGCCTTGCTTGGCGAGGTCGTTCATAGACTTCTGCAAGGTCTTGTTCTCTGCTTCCAACCCCTTGTTGCTGTTACGCAGTTGGTCGACAAGAACCCTCTGCTCGGCAAGCCTCTTGATTGCCTCGCTGTTCTCGGCCTTTACCCGCAATACGATGTCTTCTTCGGTTGCCATATTATATCTTATTTTTATTTATCTTTGTCGCGGCCCTCTAACGGAGGACCATAAGGCCCTCTAACGGAGGACCATAAGGCCCTCTAACGGAGGGCCATAATTTTTTTACGACGGTCGGCTGTAAAACCGTACCTTCGTGCAATACGTAGCATCACCTATCTTTCTTATGCTCGCTTTCAGAGTTGCGAAATCGTAAATCGTGTTTATAATATTCCTCAGTTCGAAAGTGAAATACTGTATGCCGGAGGTGTCCAGCGTGCGGCTCATCCCGAACGTGCGGCGGGTGCTGCATGTTCGGGATTTGGTTTTCCTCCTCCCTCTGAAATACGGATATATTTTGTCCGTATCGCCTATGAACCTTTTATAAATGAACTCGAATAACGGCGTATTCTCAGGTATCGCAGGTATCTGCGAAGTCGCCGGATTGATGAATTTGTGACTTTTCCACGTGTACCTCCCTGCGGTCACGAGGATGCGCTCGCCAGTGTTGTTGATGACGGCCTTCGCGACCCTCACCTTAACCACGCCCTGGTCGCATAGCATGGGGGAAGAAGAAGAAGAAGAAGAAGATTGGGATTTGAAATTCGGCCTGGTCGTTGTCCAAAGATAGAATTCGTCACCGACATTCGCGGGATATTTCCCGTCTACCGACAGCAACTTCACAACCGCGCATTTATCCAAATCATGGAAATCTTCATCCGCAGGGCCAAGAGTATTAATAACCATTTGCAGAGGTATGGGCCTATCTCCCTCAACGGGTACGAGGTCTTTCGGCGTTATCTGCGCAAAGTTGTTGTTCGCATCGGCTCCGAGGAGCGATTCTATTTTATTCACAAAAGGGACGTTCTTGAGTTGTATTTTCTTTGCCATATCGGTAAATATTTATTGTTCTACAATATAATTGCCTTGGCTGTCCACCAAGTAGGTATCGGTCGCATCGACCAGCATACCGTCGTCCTCGATGGGCTTCGGTGTTCCCTGCGAGGTGGAGGGTAGGACGATGCCCACCAATTCGGCCACGCCCGCGCCCTTATAGGTTATCTTCTGCGCGAACACGTACACGGATATTTGTTTGAGATATACGGGTCGCCGGAAATCGAAATCGAACAGTTCGCCCGGGTCGATGTTGAGCGTCACCGTGACGGTCTTCTGCGTTGATACTATATTTATGAAATCCTGCCAATATTTGTCGATGATGTGCTGGAATGTGCCGTAACTCGCTTCCTCTTTATAAATGGTGTATTCGGCTCCGTTCCCGTCCTCAATCTTGTAGGAGTTTGCCGAGCCTCTGCGGTTTCGCCTATAATAAAGGAGGTTCGGCCTTTCCTGAAGTTTGGCCTTGTAGGTCTGTGTCTTGTCGTCGTAAGTGACCTCCGTCTGGGGGAAATACGCCATCTCTCCATCGTTGAAGGGTGTCGTGGTGTCGTAGCTCGTTATCTGGTCGAGTTTCGTGTATTCTCCGCCATTTCCTCTCCCTGCTATGGTGGTGAAGGTGCCGTTGGCCCGCTTTCCCGTGAAATCCTCGTAATCCGCGAAATTGGCCTCATTGCGTAGTCCGACCTTCGAGTTGCCGAATTCTATTTTGTTGAGGCTGACGAAGTAGGGCGAGAAGTCGTAGGCGTTGGGCTTGTTCTCGAGCACGGTCGAGAGGTCGAAGTAATAGGGCTGTCCTTTGTATAGGATAACCATGAGCGGGAATAGGCGCATGAAGTCCTGCACGATGTCGTGGGCGGTCGAGTAGCCGAGCATCTGTACCGCCTTCGGGGGGCGCAGCTTCAATACTGGATTGTCGGGGGTTTCTATATTGCTGTCAACATTTGTTGTGTTTCCGATTACGAAAAGTCCAACCATTACACTGAATTCGACAAATATTTTTCCTGCAGAACCAACACTATTAGGCATTGCATACACGCAGTATTTGACGTTTTTTTTAAGGTTTACTAAATCGCCGCCGTTCACACTCTCGAAGACATTGTTTTGATAATCGCTATCAGTGCTCAACCTACAGATTGCCAAAGCCTCTATCTTATTCGTAGGAGATGCGGCGTTTTCGGGGTAATAACTATCCTCGCTTCCATTGATATACATCGGCATATATTCCCCTGTGTATCTATCCACGAATGGTTCGTGATAGCCTTGCTTGATACCAATGATTGATATATCGGCATCGGTGTCGGAGATGAAAAAACATACAGTGCCTCGATTAGTACTACCTCCATATTCTGATACTGAATAATATTCAATATAATTATCAATGATATGTATCGTGTATTCTCCATCTTGAGATACCGTGATTTCGTCTATCTTTATACAGGGTGATTTGTCTTTATCGTAAGGAATCGCCCCGCTTGCATAATAACCTCCCGCTGATAATGTTATATTTCTCGTTTCCTTTTGTACATATTTCAATTCCGATATATCTAAACCTTTTGCCTGCAACGAATTTGCCTGCAACATCGCGTAACAGAGGTAACTATACACGTTGGACGGCATATTGTCCTGCCCGATGCCCACCGTATTGAGAATTGACAAATATGAGAACAGGGGGCGCGTCATCGCGGGCCGGAACTTCTCCGTGCCTTTGTCGAGGTAGAACGTAGAATAGAGGCTCGGCGTCATGCTTGTCTCCACCTGGGGATAAGGAACGCTATTATCCCATGCGAACGTGTCCCCGCCGAGGTCGGCCACACTCTTATCCTTGAGGCTCTGCACGTAGTCGCCGTTGCCCCACGTCAGACAAATCTCGTACCCGTCCGCTATCGCCACGAGAAACGCCGTGCCGTCGAAAATCATCAACCGCCCCCGCTCGTAGTAGCGGCAATCCTTGAACGTTTCGAATTCCCGCCCGCCGATGACGGTCAATATCTTGCTGTAACGGAACACCGCATCGTTGGTAGGCGTGAACGGAAGCCGTATCGTCGTGCTCCCGCTGCCGTAAATCTTCAACTCCCCCGGTTCGGCACACTGCCATTTGAGGTTGAACGATACGCTGTCGGGAAGGTCAACCCGTTGGTTGCTTATATATAACGCTCTGTTGTTCATTAAAATCCCTCCGTGTTTTCGTCGAAGTCTATCGTTATCTCATGCAAGGCGTCGTTGGTTTCCGTTACGGTGCTGTCTGAAGGATAGACGGGCACCCATTCATTCGCCTCGGCATCGTAGCGATCCACCATGGGAGAAACCAAAATCGCCTGCAATTCCCGCAGTTCATCGCTTGTGAGTTTGTCCTTGCCCGCCTTGAACGAGGGGGTGATTTCCTGCCCCGTCATCACGCGGTCGGGGTATACCGTGTAGAGGGTTTCGCTGTCGGGGTTGCCGTCTAATGCGTATTGCTTCTGCACGTATGTGTTCTTGTTCTTCTTGCTCCGCTGTGGGCATTGCAGGAGGGCATACGATATACCGCCCCATTGGTTGCAGAAGCGGATATATACCATTGTGCCGTCCTTCAACGCCTCGGTCGGGAAACAACCGTCCGTGACGGTGAGGTCGAAAAGAAACCTCTGTGGCCGTTCTCCGATGAACACCTGGTAATCCCCTTCGGGAAGTTGTATTTCGGTATAACGCTCCATAAACGGGACATCCCAATTGTATGCACTATTGATTACGTAATCGAAAACCCCGAACTCCTTGCCCGCTTTATTCTTGATGTAAATGCTATTATCCTCTTCCTCTTGAGCAAATAAGGAAAATAGCATCTGCGGAGCATCGCGGTTGTAGGTTACCTTCCTTGACGGAAGGAGGGCTACGGCATTCTGTTCAAGTATGGTCTTTACAAGGCTTCTTTCGGCGCGGGCCCACAGAACGTAATGCTCAAGGGTATAGGTGTTGTCGAGTTTGGTTGTAAGGGTCAATCCGTACGGACTGAACGTATATCCTTTTATGTTCTCCCTCCTGAACTGTCGCCTTATTAGGTCACGCACGAGGGGCGCCATATCGTAAACCACATTTCCGTCCGTGTCGGCCTGAAGTTCTATCTGTACCGCCTCCCCTGTACGGTTGACGGAAACGGTGAGTGTAATCCCCGTACCGGCCTCCATCGTCGCCCGCAACACCATAGGCGAGAGGGCGAACGTATTGTTCACGAGTTCAAAGTTCGGTTGAGCCATATCCTATATATCTTTTAATCTTCGTAAATCCTTGACGATTTCGGCGACGTAGGCCGCCTTTACATCGGCTTTCACGCCCTCCACGGCCTCCCGTATCGGTTCGGTGTAGATGTCTTCCCTGCCGCCCTGCCGATAAAGGCTCGTGCCCTGCGTGCGTATCTTGTACGCTATCGCACCCGCGGCGGCGTTCACACCCCTCTGCTCGGGCGTGTATTTCGGCTGCCACTTCGCCGAGGGACGGCGCACGTAGGGGATTGGTGTCGTCCGTACCCCCTTCTCCCTTATCCATTCCTTCATCATATCGACAAATCCGCGCGGTACCCTGCCGCCGCGCCGCCCGGTCTGCAATACCGAGAACGCCTGCCGCCCGTAGATCGTTCCCGTGTCTGCCGACACCTCCACCCTGATGCTCGCCTGCGTGCGGCCACTCGCCCGCGTGCCGGTGGCGGTGATATTCTCCCGTATGCGGTTCGCGCACGCATCGAGGCGCCGCTGCACTATCAACACGAAATCTACAAGCATTGCCAATCCTCCGCTATTACCGATACCTCCATGTCGAATTTGAGACAAAGGGCCAAATCCTCAATATCTCTCCGATACCACATGTAATTTGTCGGCACGTTGAACTGAATTCTTCCGTCCTTGCGGAGCGTCCGCAGAAAGCCCTGCACGAGTTTCAATAGGCGGTTTTCCAAAGCCTCCTCGTCCGGGCCGGGTAAATCGGAAACCTTGATGCACGCAAGGAACGATTCGGAACGGGCGTAGCGGTCGTTGACGTTGGTACGCTTCAAGGTGTCGTTGGTGCGCAGAAGACGGAACAGACACGGGTAGTTGAGTTTCTTGCCGGTCCTTTGCATATGGTCGGGTTCGTTGTAGTAGAAGCTCCCGCTTCCCTCCTGCTCCTGCCAAGCCTTCTCGTATATCGGGTTGAGTTCGGTTATCATATTCTATTCTTGTTTTTGATTTTACGGTTTTCCTCGGCGGCCTTCAATTCAATCTCGCGGCGGCGCACACGCTCCCGGTCGTGGTCTATCTTGAGGATTGCGCAGAGGGTTTCATCGCGCAGTTCCTCCACTTCCCCGTATTTGAGGCGGTTGCGGGTGGCCACGTAGTCGATGACACCGAACAGGCCGAAGTTCAGTTTGTCATACCCCGCCTTTTTCTGTAAATCTGTCAGAGGGGTCTGCAATTTCCGGTCGCGTTCCTCGCGTGCCTGCAAGTCCTCGCTCATGTAGCGGGTGAGGCGGGTCACCTTGCCGAACGTGCCGAGCAGGAGATACCAGGCCGGAATGCGGTAGAACGCACGTAGGGCTTTCGCGGTGTCGCCCGCCTTGATAGCCTGTATCGCCGTGAAGCGCTGTCCGACCGTGAGGGGCGCACGCCCGTATATATAGGTGCCGTCCTCCTTGACGGGCGGGCGGTAGATGCGCTTGAAAAGCAGCCGGCGCGGCATCGGGTCGCAGGTCTTCGCGATGAACGCCGACACGTCGAACCGCTTGCCGATCCAAGCCGAAACGAAATAAGGCAGTCGCTCGATGCGGAGGGCCGCCCATATATACAACCTCTCTCTCATACCGGATAATCGTTTACGACCGTCGTCACACGGTCATTCTGCACTCTCTTGAAATCAAAGTATTTGCGCATGATAAAGGCGTCGGAGTAGTCGGGGCTTCGCCCGATGTCGCGCTTGATGTCCTCCTTGCTCTTTGCCTTCATCTTTCCGTCCTTGTCCGGGGCGGCGTTCTGTAACTGCTCCAATTCCGTCCGTATCGTTTCGGTCTGCTTGGACGTGAGGGCGCAGTCAATCGAATAGATGTTGTCGTTCACATCCGAAGCGGTCTTGTAGATACATTGTGTCTTGAGGTTTACGAAGTTCTCGCCGTTGAACACCTTTCCGCCGTTTTGGAAGCCTTGAATGCGGCAAATATCGACCACCCCGCCGCCCACGCCGTCCTCGTCGGCCACGGCCCGGTAGTACGGTATTCGGTACTGCTGCATCAGGGCGAGGATACGCCCGGCCAACACATCTATACGACTGAGAGGCATCTCCTCGATATGGATAACCGTATGCCCGCGCCAAATCATGATGACGGCCCGGTCGCTTCCGAGGCGGGCCACGTCCGCGGTCAAGTAGTGGTGTCCGCTCCGGTCTGCGATGGGATTGTTGAAAAGGGCATCGAGGGCGAGGCGGTCTATAAGGGCATTCGGGTTGTTGTCGTAGTCCCAGATACCACGCAGAAGGCGGTCTTTCGCCACCTTGTCGGTCAGCTTCTCGAGGTTGTCCTTATAGACGGATTCGATGAAGGGGTTGTCGTCCACAAGGGATAGGATAACCCGTATATCGGAGGGCAAAGCGCCCTCAACGTGCGGTTTGTAATAGCGGTTGTAAAGCCAGTTCTTCTTGGGGTTGGCAGTGATGAAAATCACCGGCGCGATGCCGTATCGGTCGTTGCCGTTACGCCCGACCCGGGAGCGAAGCACCTCAAACGCCTTTTCCTGTATTTCTCCGGCCTCCTCGATCCAGCCGGCGGTGTATTCCTTCGAGCCAAGACGCTCATAGAGCGGGTCGCCGGGCTTATAGCCGACCTCGAGAAAATCTATCGTGCTTCCGTTCCTGAACTGAAAATAATGGTACGAGCCGTTATAGGTGTAATCCTCGCCCTCTCTGAGCCCGTATCGGTTGAACACCTTGATGAACGTAACGAACGTGGACTTACGAAGGTCGGTGAGGTGGTTTCGGCCGACGAAGTAACTCGTGCCGGGATAGGCAAGCGCGGAAAAGGTTTCCCATGCCGCACCCGTCCACGACTTGGCACCGCCTGCACCGCCGCCGTACATGAGTTCACGGGTATCGGGGTCGGTCAACGCACAAAGAGCCTCGTGCTGCTTGGCGTGACGCTTCCGCCCCGGCTTCGTGATGAAGTCGAATATCCCCCTGCGGAACATCTCCACCCGTATGCGTGTCAGTTCGTTCATTCGTCTTTTTTCTTCATCTTGTCCAACAATCGGTAAAACTGAACCAGTTCTGCATCGGTCAATTGCGAGGTGTCCATATCGGCCGCCTCTCCCCCTTTGTCCCTCGGTATGCGGTAGAATAAATGGTCCACCAGTTCGCGGAGGGTGAACGTAACCCCCTTGCCGGTGTCCTTATGCAAGGCTCTTGCGATATTCACCACCCAAACGGGTGTGGTTTCGTCCTCTATCACTTTCTCCAAATCGGCCTTGTTAGCCTGCATCACGTACGCCACCACTTCCCGGAAATCGTCTATGCCTATGTTGTAGCCCTTCTTGGCGATAGTATACAGCTTGGGCTTCCGGCCCGCATTCGCGGGCTGTCTCGTGCTCGAGAAGCGTGTTTTTTCTCCTGCCTGCGCTATTTTCCTATTCGCCATTTTCAAACCGATTTCAAACCGATTTCGTACCTACATATTCAAAAGAGACTGTTATCCTATTTGCGGAGGTAGACCCTTTTATGTGTTTATTTTGTATTCTACCACTACCACTACCACTACTTTTTCTCCCTATATGTGTAGTTCTCCATTTTTTGCTTCTTGCCCTCGAGAAAATCAAACCTGGATTTGATGTCGTCGAAATAAAACATTTTTCGTTGTCGATAAATTTCTGAGCAATTGCATCTGTGAATGCAGAGCCAATACCAATTCCTTGAAAATCGGGCAATACAACTGTGCGATGTTCTTTCCATGTATTTTTCTTAAAAGGGTGTGGAAATGGAAGTGTCGCACAAAAACCACAAAGAGAATCGTTGCAGAATGCAATAAACACTTTCGCGGCATTATTGAACGAGTGGCTCAAATAATGATACTTCCGGAATATGTTCCAATAATACTGCTTTTTGTCAGTTTTGTATATGTCGATTTGCAATTTTGGTCTATTTTTTTTTTGCGCCTCGAAATCGAGACGTTCAAATTTCATCTTGTTCGTGTCAAATACCCAATCTGGCATCAACCAGTCTACTACATCTTCGTGACAAGTAACAGCTATGAATTGGCTTCCGTTTCTTCTGATGGCTTTCTGTATCGCAAGCGATGATACTTGCGCGACCGTTCGATCGACAACTGAGGTAAATTCGTCGAAAACAAATAAACCATTCTTGTTTTCGAGAATTGCGCGTGCGATATCGCACCGCATCTTCTCGCCGTTGGAAAGAACGTGATATGGTTTCAACCAAGAGGGGGGGGTAGAGAAACCGACCGAGGTGAGTGTCTTTGCGATTTCATTCACCTCGCAGTCGGAAGGCATATCGTCAAGGATATTATCGTGCGTATAATCGTAACCCGAAACAATGTTATTGCCAAACAACTCTCTTGCAATTGTTGTCTTGCCCGTTCCCGAGTGCCCGACAATACAACCGATATTCCATTTGTCGGGTAAGTCGATAGATCCTTGAAAGTGCTCGACCGCCTCCGCTTGTTGAAGGTCGTATTTACCGATAATGGATTTGACGCGAAACGTCTCTTTCGGTGTCGATTTCCTTACAATGTCAAAAGACGGCATTTCAACCCCCTTTCTTCTAACTCGTTAAACAATTCTTGCTGGATTTCTTCGTTTCCGCAGTCAATTTCAATCTTGAAACATTCCTTGATGTCGTTTGACAAATCCTCACACGCTTTCGGTTTTTTCTTGTCACCGTTTTCCTCTTCGGGCTGCCACACATCCAGCCCCCATTCCTCGAGGTCTTCGCTGTTCCATTCATTCGCGAGCTTGTCCCAATCCCATTCGCCGAAAGGAACATTATCCTCGATGATGAAGCGCTGCTTTTCCTCGTCAGTCAAATCGGAAGCCTTTAGGACGGGCACTGTTGGCTTGTCAAAGAAACGTTGCCAGTGCGCCTCCTTTACCTTGTCGCCTTGTATGCGCTTCTTAATTTCCTCAAACTGCATCTGCGATATATGGACGAGTGCCCGGTAACGCATATTACCTCCCAATATCGTAAGCGAATCATCGACCACGATAGGGCGTATCGCCAGCATGGTAGGGAAGGAAATCAACGAATTCACAAGACGGGCGAACTTGTCTTTCGTGATTGTGCGCGGGTTCGCCTCATTCTCCTTGATTTTCGATAGGGGTAAAAACTCGAGTTTCATCTACTTTCGATTTATCCCGCAAAGTAAACAAATTTACCTCTAAAAAGCAATTTAAATACTTGATTTCGTGTTTATTATTTTGAAGCTTTAAACAACATTTAAAACAACGCTTAAAAAAAGTCGTGAAAATGCGGCATCTTATCGGCCTTTTCTTTCCGCTGAATTACTTTTGTTTATGTAGGTTTTCCGGGGTTTATCGGCCCAAGCATCGGCCTTTCATAATATTGCCGGCTGTGAGGCAACAATCTTCATTTCCACATCCCATATCCGACCACTTATAGACAACGGTTTCCTCACCGATTTGAATGTTCAGCTGATATTCCTCGTAGTCGTATATATTGGCGTCGTATTTCCGCAAAAGTTCGCGCAACTCGCCCAAAAAGGCTTCTGTTTTATTGATTTCCAGCCTCATTTCCCGCCAATGAAACTCCAGCGTCACCGCATATAGTCTCGGATCGAGATTGCGCTTCGCTTCACCGTACACGGACAAAGCCAATTCTTCGTAGTCTGTTTGGTAGAGTACCGTGTCTGTCAATATTTTACGTCCGATAGACGTATATCCCAGAAAGGAAAAGAAACCTCGGGCGGGGTTTGTGGATAGGCCAATACCTTTAATCACTTTATCTCTATCAAGAATTTCGCCGTCATTGCGTCTTACGGCAACTTGATAATCAAGAAAAAATCTTTCAATCATTGCCGGCCTCCTTTCTAATGTAAATTTCATCTTTGTACGGCAACTCCCTGCCTTTCACGAACTCAATCTGAACACGTAAGCACTTACAAAGTGTCGCGAACAGGGGGGCTATTCTCTTCACGTTATAATTGCTGATTTGTTCCATAAATAGATTTTCGGCCTCATCCATACAACTCTCGGCAAGTTTCAAACCACACTTCCCAAACTTCGTGATAGCATAACAGACGTTCTTCCGCGCCCCCTTTATCCATTCCAAAAGAGGCCCTTTATCACCCTCGTTATAGGCCTTCATTATAAGCACAGTTTCAAGGGCATCATCTATTCCCTTGAACACATCCCATCGCCCATTCAATTTCAGCGAAGGCAATATATCTCCGTCATCGGAAAGATAAACACGTGTCTTATGCACGAAGTTGTTGCACAATGCGGGCAAATCGGGATTTTTTATGTAGAATTTCAACACTTTGTCATTGTAAATCCGTACTTTCCCGTCATCCCCTTTTAGGTTATAGGAAGGCCTCCC
The DNA here is from genome assembly GCA_014799665.1 of Clostridiales bacterium. Lineage (NCBI taxonomy): Bacteria > Bacillati > Bacillota > Clostridia > Eubacteriales > Clostridiales bacterium. The sequence continues at coordinate 22,106 of JAAVHP010000011.1, read as the reverse complement.
ACCACGAATGCATCCTTTCAGCGTTTTTTCTTCGTTTTTTACAAAAAGGCGGCCATCTATAACATTGAATGAATACCCGCTCAATCCTTTAAGTTTTACGTCCTCAGTTGTTTGATGAGCATATCAGAAAGTTGCACACAGGAACTCGCCACGTTTTCAAAGGTATCATTCAAAAATTTTGCCGGATTTTTCATTTGTAGAAAATCATAATCCTCTAAACTTTTATACGTACATTCAACCCTTTCAGAAAACAACTCTTTGGCTATCTCGTACCGCCTCTTTTCCCAATCGATGGCGGGCGGTTCCGACGCCTGCGGCTCATCGGGGATAATCTCGATTTCGTATCTATCGTATGCCTTCCCGTCCGTGTCAATGAATTTTCTACAATGATATGGGTTGTTGACATCTTGCAGGCTGTTCACAAGGAGGCTTTGAACCTCGATTACCTTGCCGTCTGATATTCTTCTCGCTTTCATATCCTCTATTTAACAAGTTCATAATCATACGCCACCACGTAGGGGTTGCGCTCCCACGTGCCTTTGCCTGAAACGCGGTCTATCAAGTCGGCGAAGGCTTCGTAGGGGGATTTAAAACCATCGCCATTCTCTTCGTAATAAAAGAAATCATCTCCAACATATCTTCCCATAGTAGTCATCATCATACTTGTCCTGAAGTATCCCTTCCTTGATGCAATCCTCATCGGATATATCCTGCAACCGCTCGATACGCACGTTATTCATCCGTATGCACATCGGCATCAATTCGGGCTTCACGTACATCTTGTTCTCCCAACCTTTCTCAGGTACAATATTTGATATTTCAGGGATATTTTTATACATCATAATATGCCCAGCCGGTACACCGCCATAATGGCATATTTTGTACCCTGCATCGCGGTAACTCTGCGCCACGGCCACGATTTCACCAACTTTGTAACGGGTCTTTTTGGAGAATACAACCCGGCCGAAAGAGTTACATACGACAATATGGTTGTCAATAATTTGAGGCTTTGCCCCTACACGCTCGTAACCCGTCAACTTCTCCTGCTCTTTTTTCGTGAGTTCGTCCCGCCGCGTGTTCGTCTTTACACCACGGAACACCGCCTTTGTGAGCAAAAAGCGGTCGTCAAACATTATCTTCTGCATATTCTTATTATTTAATGAAGCACATCCATTTAGTTTTCTGATTGCCGCCCGTGTGCCCGAAAAGCGGCTGTTTCCCGATTAGAGAGATTATTTTGGCGGTGGGTATCTGCTCCTCGTTCCACTTGAAGATTAAAACCCCGTCTTGCTTCAAGACGCGCATACACTCATCGAAGCCCCTCCGTATGTCGTCCTCCCACGTAGGCAGTAACTTTCCGTATTTCTTGGCCAGCCACGCCGAATCGCCGAGGTGTTTCAAGTGGGGCGGATCGAAAAGAACGAGGCTGAAAGTCGCATCTTCGAAAGGCATATTCCGGAAGTCGGCCACCACATCGGGCGACACGTCCAGCGTGCGGCCATCGCAAAGCGTGTGCGTTTCTTTCCGAATATCCATGTAGACGGTCTCGGGGTGGTTCTTGTCGAACCAGCACATCTTACCGCCGCAACAGGCGTCCAATATTCGTTTCTTTTCCATTTTGTTTTTAAAGTTTTACCACCAAAATATACCGCCGTAAACAAGCAAGGCGATTATCGTCAACACCGCCCATAGGACGGTTGCCCAAAATCGGCTCGAGCCGAGGTCTAAATACTCGCCTCCTTTATCGTTATTACGGGTTCTTGCCCATATAAAACCGATAAGGATAAAGGCTATAAGTACAAACAGATGCCATTTTACTGTTATCGTTATCATTTCATCTTATCGTTAATTGTTTGTTGAATTCTTCAAGAAACGCCACCAAATCACGGTAGAAACGCGGCTCCTGCATCGCCCTTTCGTATTGTCGAAGGTAGTTCGACACCGAAGCGTGGTCGCGACACAGGATAAACGCTATCTGGATAGTCGTGAAGCTGTACCTATGAAGATAGGCGGCCACAGCACAACGCGCGAAAGCCAAACGGGTTTTCCTGCAACGTCCGAGAAACAAATCCCGGTCTATGCCCATTCTCTCGACGGCGAAAAAGGCATTTTCAATGAGGGGGAGCCTATTTATCAGATACGCCCTCTCCTGCTGCAATTCCCCTATCCTGCGGTCTATCGCCTCAATTTTGCTATTAATGAGATCGTTTTCTTTAGCCATATCTTTGTCGTTTATGCCGCCTTCTTCGCACACTTGCGGATTTGGTTCATATTCTGGTTTACGAGCTCAATGATGCGTTTGTGGTATTCGCTGTTGCCGTTGCAGACGGCACGGCTCTGAACGACCTTGAACGATTTTAAAGACACCTCGACCGTCTCGATGCGCTTCCCGGCTATCGTGGCCGAGAGGATAAGCACTTCAGGTTTCTTGTAGTAACCCATCTTGTAAACGCAGTGGTGCATCGCCTCACCCTCAAGGTAGAAATCCTCGACACTTTGAAGAACCTTCATCGATATTTCCCCGTCCGAGATAAGTAGCCCGAAATAAGGCTTCTTCATCGCCTTGTATTTATTATCCCATTTCGTGTCCTCGTTACGCCTTTTCTCCATATCCTCCCGGTATCGTTTCTTGTCCGCGAGCTGTTGGTATTTGTCATGAGCCGCCTCGAGGTTCTCCGGGCAAACGTAATGCGGGTTTCTCAAATCCTTTACAAGATATTGCAGATTGGAAACCATGTCGCACCACAGGCTTACGTCCTTTATATCGTACCCATGCCGTAAGCATATCTTTAACGCCGGCCAGACCTCCCCTATCGGTTTGTTACGGGACAAGAAATTGGACACAACATCGTATCGGCCGGCTTTCCATAAGGTCGCCGCATTCGGGTTCTCGAGAAGGAATGCTACAATATCTATCGGGGCCATGTCGTGAAAGTTCGACGTGACGCCTCTCCGTTTCAATTCGGGGCTTATACCGCCCCGGTTGTAGACCGCATAGGGAACGATGGTTTTCAAGACGCTTTCGGCACGATTACGGATTTCGAGCGAGGAATTATAACTCCACGAGTCAATCCAATAAAAAGAACCCCGTTTTCGCTCCGCGATAACCTGCTTCCCGTCAGGGGCGAACCATATCTGAGCCACCTCGAAATAGTCGTACTGGGCGGGTTGCAAGGCCTTCTTGTAGGTATCGACAAGGAACCAGCGTAGAACCTGGAAGCGTCCCACGGCTGCCGGAACCACGTAATACGCCTTGGTACGAAGAACACTTCTATGCTCTTTCTGCTTCTTTATCACCGCCCCGCAGTGCGGGCACCGTAGCGTCTTCGCGGTCTTGTTATCAACCTTGAACCGTGTTCCGCATTCTGAGCATATAGCCTCCTTGCCTCCGGAACGCATGAAGGCGATCCGGTCGAAACAGTGATGGTATCCGTATTGGGCCTCTTTGTCGGTGAGGCAGTGCACACACGGAAGCTTCATAAGCTCCGCAACCTCTTTCTGTATCTTCGTCTTAGGCTTCATTGCTCAACATATTGAATAAATCCAACTGATTGTCCTGCTTCGGCTCTGCCGGCTTCGGTTCGGCCTTCTTCGGCGCGGGCTTCTCTTTCTTATTATCCTTCTCCTTGGCTTTCTTGCTTTGTAACTCTTTCCGTATTTTCATCCTATACTCAAACTTCGCCTTGCGCCGGGCATCCTCCTCTTCCTCCTTCCTTATCTTCTCCTTCTCCGCCTCGGTCAGTTCCACGGTATGGTTCACCACAACACGGGGGCTACTTTTCCCCTTCTCCACCTTCAAATCCTCTTCATCGTAGTAGTGAACGGCCATGCCGTAAATCTCCTCATCTGCGAAACCCTGCCGTCCGCTCTTCTGCACCTCATCGATGATGTAGTCCACGCACTCATCGAGGCTTTTCTTCGGGTTCGCGTACTTGGGTGCGAAGAGCTCATCTTCTTTCGCTCTTTTCTCAAGATAGGTCTTGATAACCTGCTTGAATTTGTCTGTTCCTTTTGTCATTTCCTTATGTTTTTTAATGGTTTATAAATTTGATTTCAGCAATTTGTCGATTTCTGGTTTCAGCCTCTCGAAGTCGCTGAGGATAATCTTGCCATCGTCCTTGCCGATGTATTTCTTGAAATCCTCAAAAAAGTGGTCGAAATGCGCCATTAGGCGGTTCACGTTCATCTTTACTTCGGTCCGCATGTATCCGCTCCTCTTTATCAACGCCTCGGCTTCCTCGGCGTGATATATGGCAACCGTGAGAAGCATATACACATACGCGAGTTCCTTACCCGCCAATTGAACAAGGCGGTCGCGTTCTTCTTTGGTTAGGATTACTTTTGTCATTTCCGTTTTCGTTTTTAGTTGAACATTTCACTCTGAAACCTTTGCAGGATATATTTCTTCGAATCCCTGTAAAAGGTCTTCTTGATTTCGAAGCCGTATGCCCGGCGGTTCAATTCGGCCGCCGCCCGCAACGTTACACCGCTTCCCGCGCAAGGGTCTATAACCACATCGCCTTTGTCGGTAAACAGCCTTATAAGTTGCTTTATCAGGATTATCGGCTTTTGTGTCGGGTGTATCTTCGGGGTGCTTTCGTCCCGTACCCAATCGAAGCAATTAAAGACCATTTGGCCGTTATTGTTGAACTTCGGAAGCTTGTCCCGATAAAGGATAAGGCCGTACTCGCAGTTGCCGACCACGCGCATATTCGCTTTCAGTACCTGCGCCGAATAGTTCTTTCGGAATACGAGGTTTATATACCGGTTCAAGCCGTATTCGCGTCCGAGACGTATGTACTCGAACTGCTGTTCAAATCCGCAGAACAAAACCATACAGGGCGACTTGCCCGTTTCCCTCGGTTCCTTGATGAGCATCTTCGAGCAGAAGTGCATGAACTCGGCGGGACGGAAATCAATATCGGTATCAAAGAATTCCTTGCCCGCGAGTTCCGATTCACCGTTGGCGTTATCCCCCCCCTCATACCATGCGGGGTTGCTTGCGTAGGCATTCTTACCGAGGTTATACGGAGGGTCGGCGATGATGAGTTGCGCTTTCGGTAAGCCGTAAACCTTGTAATTTTGGAAATGGTCGTTGAATAACTCTATATCCTGCATCTCTACCTCCTGTAATCTTCGTTGATGCCCATATTCACCCAGTTGCACATTTCGGCCAAGCGGGAAGCCACCCGCTCATCGTAGGTCTTCCGGAGCTCGTCAAAGTTTAAGTTTGTCGTGAAAAACGTCCGCGCCCCTACCTCGTAGCGAGATTGGATGATTTCGCCCATCACGTCCGCTTTGGTACCGTAGTGGATTCCGATGTTTTCCGCGCCCAAATCGTCGAACAGCGAGACGCCGTTGAAGTACTTTTTCAGTGCCGCGAAGCCGCCTTTCTCCTTGTCGGTGTACTCCATCGCGATGCTGCGGCACCAGTTCCAAGAAAAGATAAGAGCGTTGTGTTGGGTCAGTTGCCAGGCTGGATTGTCACACTTCCACAGAAAATTGAAATTGAAAATCTTGAATAGGGTCGTTTTCCCGCACCCGGTGCACCCGGAAAGGATGATGCCCTTTTCGGGTTTGAGCTTTCCGCTCTCACGGGCAAAGTAGGACGCGAAGCAGTCTATCAGGTACTCGTATCGTTCCGAGGGCTTTTTCTCTCCCATAAGCGAGGCGAAGCGTGCCATCGCACGTTCCTTGAGCTCCTCGGCCGACCACTTGCGGTGGTTTTCCTCATCACGTTTGCGCATCATCTGGACGTATTTCAACGCCGCTTCAGATGCAGGACTTGCCTCGGTCTTCTGCGACAACCTTTGCCGGAGCGATTGACGGTCTGCCAAGGCTTGCGCGGCCTCCCGTGCGGTCATTTCCGCCCATGTTTTTTTGATCGTTTCTTCCATTTTCGTTTTGTTTTTTGATTCTAAACCAATTTGTGAAGTGCTTGCGGAAGTCCTGCCGCGTCTTATCCGTTGCGGAGCCATTCGCGATAAGGTTTGCCCGGAATTCCGTGAAAACCTGCTTCCAATCGGTAATCTTTACCAAGAGGTTCATCTGTACACTTTCCCGCCATACTTGGTCTTGCAAACACTCATGAACATTTTGTTCAAAGGATAAAAACCGAAGTTTTGACGGCGGCGACGGTTCTTTTTTCTCACCGTTAGGTGAGTTTTTTATTTCCTTTCCTTTACTTTGTGGCGTTTCCGCGTCCGAAACCTGTGTTTCCGCGTCAGAAACTACACTTAAACGGGTGTTTCTTCCGCGAAAACCTAAAACGTAAGGGAATTCTCCTGTCGTCACCCTCTTACGCGCCACACTGAAAAAGGTCTGTTGGATTGCCTCGCTCGTGAGTACGCCCACCGAGTTAAACAGGCCCTCATCAAAGATGCCCCACCTAACCAAGCGCGACACCACATTGTCGAGCAAATCCACCGAAACGCCCGGCAACTCTTTCATCAACTTGAACTTCATCAGGTCTCCCCACTCTACGAAATACCCGTTTCGGTATATCGCGCAGAGCAGGTGAACCGTGATGATTTCGCCTTTGAGGCCGAACTCCCCGGCGATAGCAACCATTCGCTCATCTGCGAAGAAGTCACATTCGAAAGGGAAATATTCAAGTCCTTGTTTTCTGGGGCGTGCCATTTTCAGTAGTTTTCGGCTTGTTTTTGGGTGAAGAAGAAATGATACCCCGTTGAGCATTCTTCGTTAGAATAGTCGAAGTTGTCAATCACAACGTGGTCGCCAATCTCGTAGATCGTCTGGTTATCGTACTTAGATATACCTATTTTTTCTCCGGCGATGTCGCCTATCATATCAACGATAACCGCTTCCGAGGCGCGGCACTTTCCCGTAGCGGTTCCGCGTACCTGTGCAGTTTCAGGGATTTCGGCAACCACGATAACGCCACAAACACATTTTTTGTAGACTTGCTTGGGTGGTTCGACCGTCCTGATAACAGGGATAGGTATTCCGTTCTTTTTGCAGGCGTTCATCGCCGCCGCCCTGACACGCCAATCGTCGTCTTTCAGCCAACGCTCGATGATTTCCAAAGGCACGTCCTTGCCGTTGCAGGCGTTCATCGCCGCCGCCCTGACACGGCAATCGTCTTCTTTCAGCCAACGCTCGATGATTTCCAAAGGCACGTCCTTGCCGTTGCAGGCGTTCATCGCCGCCGCCCGTACATCGCAATCGTCGTCTTTCAGCCCACGCTTGATGATTTCCAAAGGCACGTCCTTGCCGTTGCAGGCGTTCATCGCCGCCGCCCGTACATCGCAATCGTCGTCTTTCAGCCAACGCTCGATGATTTCGAGGGGAATGTTCTGTAATTTCTTTTTGTTTTCCATTTTTCTATTGAATTAAATTCTTGTATTTAAGACAAACACTCAAGCGCCCCGCATAATCGCTCATGTGTTTGTCTATGATTTTTTTTCGAACCTCATCAAGGTTTTCAGTGTGAATATTCATATCGTAACTCTTGATAGGCTTTCCGTCTTGTAAGATGCTTGCACCTGTTACCTCATACATATTAAGCCTCCTTCCTTTCTTCCAAGCCAAACAGACGCGGATTATTTATCATTTCCCGCTTGTTTTCGATGTATTGGATAAATTCTTCAAGTTCGGAAATACGATCGCGCAAATCGAGCCTTTGTGCGTTGTAATGCTCCATATATACCTCCTTGAAGTCGGTAACATCATAGAAGAAATCGGTAACGATGCCACCCATTTGCTTCAAGCAGTATGTATAGACGTACGCCTGCCAGCCTTCGCGATACTTCCCGACCTTGTATTGCTTGGTGGTCTTGATGTCTCGGATAACCGAAGAAAATACCCCGTCTGCGAAGCCGTACAGATGTACATTTCCGTATCGGGTTAGAATATTTCCGTCCAAGCGCACCTGCTGCACCGATTGGCGGTATATATCCGCTATCTTTTCGCACACGTGCAGAGGAAAGTAGAATTCGTAATTGTCGCGCGAAAACTCGCGGTATGCGAAATTTCCCGTTACGGGGTCGGTACACAATTCCGGTATACAACCCTGCGCCATCTTATCTATAAGGATATTGAACGCATCGCCGCGCCTTGCCTCCACGGACGGGGCGCCGGCACGGTTCAGCCGTGCCAGCAGTTCCTCTTCCGTCATATAATCCTTTGTCTTGAAAGCCGTGAAGCCGTCAAGGAGTGTTGGGTATATGTTGTAATTATTCATACCGGCCCGCCTCCTTATTCAGTTTCAGGCCGAGCGACTTTGCTTTGTCCGCAAGACGCTTCGCGCCCATAAGTTTACTGTTTCCGATGTGCTGCATAGCTTTGATTTTCTCGCAAGCCTCGTTGGCTGTTTCGGCATCCACAACACCATCAATCATTACATCGATGCATTCCATAACTTCGTTAAACCCCGCGTTGAGTTCCTTCTGAGTCTCAAGACGCCTTGCAAAGGCCGCAATGATGTTATCCGTTATATAGGTGTTCGGGAGGCCGATGCCGTCCTCGTCTACCGTCAATGGCAACTCATTCACAGGCGGCATATAGATGGTGTTCTTGCCGTCGTTGCGGTCTGTCGGGTCGAATGTTATCACGCGCTTGCGGCCTATCGTCTCGATATAGCCAACCAAATCCAGTTCTGTAACCAAATCATCATAGGAAGAACCTCCGAATATCGGAACGTAACGGATTTCATCACCGTTCTTCTGCGTCTCGCGGTGGGCAACGAACACAAGATGCTTGTTCAGTGCGCGTATTTGGCGGCAGAAATTACGGAATTCGGCTTTGCGTTCGCCGAAACCTTGCAGGGACAACGCACCGTTGGATTTGCCGAGCTTGCTGTTTTTGGAAATCAGCCAAGATGCCATAAAATCGAGCAATTTCCCGGCGGTGTCAATTACTATTGACTGGTATTCGCTCAAATCCTCCTGCAACACATCAAGGGCATCTTGGTAGGAGGTTATCTGTACGGTGTCGCACTGGTGGCCGGCGTTAACGCGTGACACACCCCCGTCGAAGTCCAACAAAAGCGGTTTCGGCGCGGACAAGGCAAGGGTGGTCTTTCCCGTGCCCGCCTGTCCGTATATAAGCATCTGGATAGTGGGATTGATTACAATCTCGTTCGGTTTTCTGATTAAAGTTTTCATTTTCTTATTGTTTATTGGTTTATTCTTTGTGAATGCGGACTCTATTGATGCCGTCCACGATTTGCAGATTGTCGCTCATCGAATAATAACTATCTTCGGTGAGAATAATGTGGTCTGCAATAGTCAAGTCCAACAGGCGGGCGCCGTCAACAAGCCTCTGCGTAAGCCTCAAATCATCGGGCGAAGGATGTACAACCGCGCTCGGGTGGTTATGGCATAGGATTATCGCTTCTGCGTGCGCAAGGAGGGCGGCGCTGAAAAGTATCTTTGCGTCCACGACCGTAATACGTGTTCCGCCCATCGAAAGGGTCTGTATTCCGAGCACGTGGCCGTCACCCCGCAAGAACATCGCTTTAAAATACTCCTGCATCTGGATTTCTCCCTTTTTGAAAGAAGCCCTAAGGGTCTTCACGGCCTGTTCTACCGAAAAGATTACATCGGTTTCATTCACCGCGCTGTCGCACAAGTAAGAAAGTTGAATTGTTTTCATTTCCGAATCGTTTTAAAGGGTTATTGATTGCAATGTTTTCGCGCTCCGAACAACTCCACGGCCTTCTGTGCATCACACATTATCTTCCGGCCTTCCTGACGTATTGCGGGGGCGAGCTTGCCCGATGATTTGAGCCGTTGGGCATAGGTGCGGGAACACCCGAACAGGCGCGCTATGCCGTTTATACCATAAACGTAGCGTTCCCCCGTGAAGTCCTCACTTACCACAACCTCATCGGGTTCCTTGGCCGGCATATTCTCCGCCATCACGTCGCGCATCAGTTGCGCGAACTGCCCGACCGTGAGGTCTGCCACCCGTATGTTCTCAATCGCTCCCATCGTTATCGATTTTCCTCCATTCTGCGTTTCGCGACGCGCTTACGGGCGGCCCAGATAGCGGTGGTGGAGTAGAGGCCGAACTCATAGGCAACGACCTTCATCACCGCCATAGCCATCGCGCCCTTGTGGCTCATCAGTTCCTCGAACCGTGCCACAATGGCGTCATCGCGCTGTTCGCGTTTCTTGCGGAATTCTGTTTTAAGTTCTTCGTTTTTCATTTGTTAGGCTGTTTTTTGTTCGAGTATCTTTATATCGGCAACGGGTGATTCAATCCCGTTCACAGATTCGTATATGGAAATCATCATACCTGTAAGCAACAGGTTTGAGTATGTTCTCGCGCATTTGAGAGCCTCGGTGCAACTGGTCGCCCAGACAGGCATCGAACCGCAAAGCGTTTGATTTCTTCTGTAGAATTTGAATATGTATTTGTTCATTTCCGTTCGTTTTGGTTGGGGTTTCTCAGGCTCCCGTGTTTTGTCCGGGCGGCGAACCGCCCGGCTCTTTTCATCTATCTTTCGCATTCGGGGACGTATTCGGGTCCGTCGTACCATTTTCCCGAGGCTTCTTCCTCCTCTTCCCGCTCCAATCGGGCCTGTTCCGCGTCCCAGCGGTCGAAATCGTCCCAGGGGTCCTCGCCCTCTGCGTTGTATCCGTTTCTTTTCATTTCCGAATCGTTTTAAAGGGTTAGAAATTGGCTTTGAGTTTGAAGGTGCGCCCGCTTGCGTGAAGCAGGACTTCTTTCAGTTCGCTGTCGGAGTACCGGCTTGCAACCTCGATGCTTACGCCGTTGTGGTTGCTTGCGATTTGGATAGCGCGCTCGCGGCTTACCAAGTGTGTCTTTGCTCTTGTTTTCATTTCCGTTTCGTTTTAATTGTTATTTTTACGCTTTGTTTTACGTGCTGTTTTAAACTTAAAACAACACCGCAAAGATAAAGACAATTTATCATTTGGTAAAATTTTTTGACCAAAAAAATATAGAACAAAATGAAAGACATTGATAATAAAAGGGTTAAACAGGTTATAAAACGGCTTGTGGCGGACGGATTGGTGGAAAATCAAAAGGATTTGGCTTCTAAATTAGGGTATACAGAAGCGAGCCTATCCCACCTTATGAGCGGATATAGGCCAATTAATGATAAGTTTTTGGGCAAATTATTGTCCATTGCGCCTAACCTCAACACTGAATGGTTGAAAAGTGGTGAGGGCGAAATGTTTACTAACGTAAACGGAAATGGGAATATCGTGCAGGCAGGAATCGGTAATAATATGCAGAACACCGATTGCGCGGAGCAGTTGAAGATGGCTCTGAACGAGATTTCCGAACAGCGAAAGTTTTATGCCACGCATATTGACAGATTATTGTCTATTATTGAAAAGCAAAACAAATAGAATATGAAGACATCAAACCTCATCATCGCCGCGTTGTCGGCAGTCCTTCTTGCCGCCTGCGACAAGCCAAACCCGACAACCGAACCCACGAAAGAGCCGATTTATCACAACCTTACCGTAAAGACCTTCTCATCAGTAGAAGAAAGTTTTGGCATTGGGCGCATAGTTGCTGATGTCCTCCTATACAAACCGAATGCACCTATCTCATTTGACACAATTGAATCAAGTAAATCACGTATTGATTTCTCTCTTGTCAACACTACCCCTATGCAATTCCTCGAAGCCTCCGCAAGCGATACGACAAGCCACTTACAGGCTTTGCAAGGCAATCATCAATTGTTGATATTGTTTCAAATTGGCTTTCCGTGGGATGAAAAGGAGTATATCATCAAGCAAATAAAGAATATCAATATCATTTCCGATACGGTGATTTGCGACACATTATCTCGTGCTGATTTAGACAAGTATATAAACATCTAAAAATAAATACTATGGATTTCAAAGACAACATCAAGCAGATTGCCGACCGTGTAGACAAGATGAAGGACAACATCAAGACCGAGGAGGCCACCAAGAATGCCTTTATCATGCCGTTCATTACCGCCCTCGGATATGATGTGTTCAATCCAGTTGAGGTGGTGCCCGAAATGATATGCGACATCGGCGCCAAGAAAGGCGAAAAGATAGATTACGCGATACACAAGGACGGAGAGCCGATTATCCTCATCGAATGCAAGCACTGGCAACAGGATTTGAGCCTGCACGACAACCAGTTGCTTCGTTATTTCGGCGTTTCCAAAGCCAAATTCGGCATTCTGACAAACGGTATCATTTACCGCTTTTACACCGACCTCGCCAAGGAAAACGTGATGGACGACAAGCCTTTCTTGGAGGTGAACCTTCTCGATTTGAAAGACAACCAAATCGAGGAACTGAAGAAATTCCACAAATCCTATTTCGACACCAGCGTTATATTGAGTTCGGCCACGGAACTCAAGTATGCCAACGAACTCAAAGGCATCATCGCGCAGGAATTCCAAACCCCTTCCGAGGATTTCACCAAATTCTTGGGTAAGCAGGTGTATGACGGCCTTTTCACGCCGAAGGTATGCGCCCAGTTCCAGCCGATAGTCAAGAAGTCCATATCATCTTACATCAACGACATCATTTCCGACCGTCTGAAAGCCGCCATCAAGGAGGGGGAAGATGAACAGCAGACGCAACAGCGGGAAGAAGCGGCGGCGGACGAGAAGCCCGAATCCAAAATCTTCACCTCCGAGGAGGAATTACAGGCGTTCTATATCATTCGCTCCATCTTGGCCACGGTATGCCCCGTTGAAGAGATTGTTTACCGCGACAGCCAGACCCGTTTCACCATTTTTCACGCCTCTAACATGGCAAAATCGATTTGCCGCTTTGAATCTACGACAAACGAGGTGAAGCGTATGGTTATCACTTTCCAAGGCATGGATAACATGGTTTGCAAGCTCGAAAGCCCCAACGACCTATACACCTTCGCGGACGATTTGCGCAAATCACTCTCCCTGATTATAGACGGCAAGCAGACCAAAGCCAAAGAAACCGCCCCGGAAGAAGATGCACATTGACCGTATCATATCATTCTTTGTCGACAAGGAGGGAGGCAAACCGGACGGGCGCCTGCGCATGCGCGTGAAGTGGAACCGCTCGGCACACGTCGTTTCCCTCCTTGTCGGCTTCCGTGTCGAGCCGGCCAAATGGAGCGCGGAAACACAACGTTGCAAGACCAACACCACCCACGGCAAGGAACACACCCCCGCGAGTGTCATCAACCGAACAATCCAAGCCCACGAAGATGCGGCCACCGAGATATTCTCACGATTCGAACGCGACGGCATCATGCCCACCCCCGAGGAATTCCGTCACGAACTCCGCGCCGCACTCTCCCGCACCGCCGACACCGTGAAAGCCGACCTCGGCTATTATATGGACCTGTTCATCGAGGAGAACAAGAGCCTCAATGCGTGGGTTCGCAACACCGAAAAGAATTTCATCACCCTACGCAACCACCTTACAGCCTTCAAACCGCAACCGACCTTCAAGATGTTCACCGAGGCCGGCCTGCTCGCCTTCACCGAATTCCTCCGCGATGAGTGCGGAATGCGCAACAGCACTATATCCAAACATATAAGCCTTCTCAAATGGTTCCTGCGGTGGTCGTCAAAGAAAGGCTACCTGCACGATCAATCCTTTCTTCTGTTCAATCCACGCCTCAAGAAAACGAGAAACGAAATAGTGTTTTTGGATTGGGGCGAACTGCTCAAGGTCTACGATTTCCCGATACCGGAAACGAAACAATACCTTTCCCGCGTGCGTGATGTGTTCTGCTTCGCGTGCTTCACCGGCCTCCGCTATTCTGACTTGGCGAACCTGCGCACGTCGGACGTGCACGAGGATAGCATCACGATAACGAGCATCAAGACCGCCGACCGGCTCACGATTGAGCTCAACAAGTATTCCCGCGCCATCGCGGAAAAATACCGCGATTTCCCGCGCGAAAACGACCGCTATTTTCCCGTGATTTCGAACCAGAAGATGAACGACTATATCAAGGAATTGGGCGAATTGTGCGGGCTTGATACGCCCGTTACGAAGGTGTATTACCGGGGAAGCGAGAGGTGCGAGGAAATCGCCCCGAAATGGCGTTTAATGGGTGTTCACACCGCCCGCCGCACTTTCATTTCAAATGCCATACAAAAAGGCATCCCGCCCCAAATCGTGATGAAATGGACGGGACACAGTGATTATGCGGCGATGAAGCCTTATATCGAGATAGCAGAACGTGCGAAGCGAGAGGCGATGCGTGCCTTCGATGAGTAGTTATTGCTTGGTTGCGGCGATGATGAGGTTGCTTACGTAGTCGCATTTGTTCACGTCGGCCGGGATAGCATCGTAGGCTTCCCGGTGTAGGCGCACGAATTTATAAGTGCGGGGCGTGCCGTCTTTCGGCTTTCGCCCCGCGTTTTGACGGTACCCGCCCCGGTTTTCAGTATTGCGTGTGGCTGCCATTGGTGTAATCGTGTGAAGGTATATACTTACCGAACATATCACGATTGGAAACCACTACATTGTAATAGTCTTCCGATATGCCTTCGGCGTATGAAAGAGCTTCTTTCTCGTTGATGAAATACGCAACCATTAAAGAGTGTTCCTCAATGTCAAACGCTTCTACCTTGTAATCAGCCTCCCAGTTTTCGATAACCTGTAATACCTCGCCGTCCTCAATCTCACGGATAGCGGCTGTGTAGCCCTCCACACTTCCGATTTCAAACAAGGCTTCACGGGCGGCATCGAGCGTTTCAAACTCTTCTTGCGTTTCTTCTCCGCGAATTTCGCTCAAAGAAAGGCAGGGGCGGTCGCCTCTGTAGTTGTCTTTCAGAAATACAATTTCGTAACTTTTCATTTCCGTTGTTTTTATTGGTTTGTGGGTGCAAAGATAGTACTTTTTTTGATTTCTGTAAACAAAAATCAAAAAAAATTACAAATAATTTGAGAAAGCAAGAAAATAAAAGAGTTACATCAAAAAAAAAGAAGCCACCGAGGGAGCGACCCCCGAGCGGCTTCCAAAACGATCCGGAAATGATCGATGCAAATGTAGTGATTATTTCCGAAAGCGCATAACCACGCGCGAAATAACAACCGCGAGCAGTCAGATGACGGTGAGCAAGCCTATATATGCGCCAATCTGTACGATTACGGGTGTCTTGTATATCGTTTGCACCTCCGTTATCGTCTCTTGTTTCGCTTCTTCGTGTCTGGTTTCCTCTTTCTCGTGAAATATCGGCACTTGTACGGGCGCGACAGGCTTATTATAGAGCTCGAGCGCTATTCGGTCGCCCGTATACCACGCCTGCGCGACTGCATAGGACGTTTCGGCGTGCGCCGTGTCGGTTTCCAACACCATACTTCGCGCGATTTCATACGCAAGGGCTACCGACATCGCGGTGTCGGTCTGCCATTTCGTGATTTTGGTCGTGTCGTGGACGTAATACGTCTCACTTTTCGACACCTGCGGCGGGCAAAGTCGCGCCAACCGAGCGCACGAGCTGCAACCCGTGCAGTAGACCACCATCAGGGCAAGCATCGCCCCGAGGGTCAGCATCTTGATAAATCCTTTCATATTGATTTGTTTTAAAGGTTTTCACAATAAAGGTCGGCTTCGGCCTTGCGGCGCTTCTCCAAGCCGGCCAGCTTCTTCTTGCCGGCATAAACCCACCGCATGAACTCGGCCCGTATACGGGTGTAGTCCTTCGGATCGGCGGCGATAACCTTGCGGAGTGTCGAGGAGAGGAACGCCCCGGTTCCGAGGTTGTAGCAGAAGGAGCAGACGGCATCGAATTGTGCCTGCGTGAGGGATTCGGGCACGGCGCGGTTGATGTCGCCCGTGATGCGCATCAAGTCCTCCCGCAAGAGCGTTTCCGCGTCCGTCTCATTGACGGGGGTGGTGTCCTTGGTCACGCCGTTGGTGTGGCCGTAGCCGATAGTCCACTTCCCGGCCGGGCAAACGTAGGGTTTCGAGCGGAAACCCTCGAAGCTCTTGATGAGGTCGAGCCCCTTTTTTCCGATGTATTTCATTATCATTTCTTTTTTGATGTTTCGATAAAGTCGCGGATGGCCTCGATTGCCGCCAACGCGTCCTTGTCGTTTGCGGCCCGTATAACTCCCTGCATGATGTCCTTGAGTTCGGCAACCTTGCTCTTTCTCCGCTTCGCGTGTTCGTAGAGGCTCTTGCCTTCCACCGTCAAAAGGCCGAGGCAAAGGAAAATGGAGGCAAAAGGAACGATGTAGAACGTGAACACCGAGCCTATAAGGTCAACCAGTGCGGCGATGAGCATCGGCCGCCAGTACTCGGTAATCTTGTCAATCGTAATACGCAATTTGTGGCTCCTTATAGGTTCTTTGAGTATTCGGGCCGTCTTCACGCCGTCCCATAAGTCAACAAAGATGGCAACGATAAGGATGCCCCACAGAAAGAGAAAGAAGGCGCATAGCCTCTTCAACACTCCCGCAATCGTGGGTAAATCGAAGGTGATTGTTTCCATAATCTACTCTCCTATTACGTGTGTTATACCTCCGTGCCGGCGGTGCGAACCGCCCCCGGCGAGCTTCGCCAGTTCGGGAACGCTCCGGATATAATCCATGCAGTCGGCCATGTAACTGTCAGCTGCCTGCTTCACGGCTATTATCGTGCTCTCCCGCTCCTTGTATTCGGCGTAATTGCTGAAAGTGTCGACCGATTGCCGGAAACCCGTCGCAGAAAGAAAACCGTTCGGATTGCGCAGCAGACGGGCATAGGTGTAATACGCCTCCGCCTTATACACCCCCTCGAAAATCGCGGTACCGCCGCAACCCTCGTATTGCCCGCCCACCAACAGACGAAGAAGCGGCTCCCGCTCCGGGTCGCCCGTCTTGTCGACGTTCTGCAAGGCGATGAAGAGCCTTTGCCCGAGAAGGGGCTTCATGTCGAGCTGCTCCACTTCCTCGATAATGGGCTTCACCAGCTTGTCGAAATCCATATTTTCTGAAAAGTGGCGGCACTTGGCGCGCAATATCTGTTCGTCGATTATCATTGTGCTATCGTTTGGTGGGTTGCGTTGTTGTACGAAAGGGGCGTTATCTTGAGGGTATCCGTCGAGAACGGCTGCCACCAATGCGCGAACACGTCCGATAACGTCTCTTCGATGAATTGGCGGTCGGGCTCGGTAATGGTGTTGTAGTACTTGTAGGCCTGTTCCATTACGTCATCGGCAAAGCCGTTGCTCACCTGCTCGCACCGCAAGATGGGAGGCTGCATGAACGCCTCGCCGATGTTCGCCTTCGTGCTGGCTTCGGTTTCCTTGAAAGCGCCGTCGTAGTTCTTTCCGTCAAGAGAATGGAATTCCGGCGGCTGGTCGTCCGGCTCGAGTTCGAGCACAAGCATCTTGCTCGTGTTCACGTCCCCCTGCAATTTCGCGAGGTCATGCAACATCGGGTTCTGCAAGAGGCCCCGATCAACATCGGGACTGTCCACCTTTCCGTCTGGCTTTCCGTCCACATTGGCATTGTATTCCTTTGTCTTGCGTATCGTAAGCATTCCGAAAGGCATGAAGCCGTTCCTGGCATTCCGATATCGTATGTTCGAGCACGCTATTTGTGTGGCCCCGTCCGTGAGCTGGGCTTCGTAGATGCAGGACGGATAGATGCCCGAACCTTCCGGGCTGGCATAGAGGATTTGCCCGTAATAATTCGCGATGCCCCCCTCCGTGGCCTCGATTTCGTCCATAGCCTTGTGGGGGTTGAACACGTTGCAGTAGGTGGTGTTGCTCTTCGAGGGCGATTTCTCGATGCCGAGCCAATCACTGTTGACGGCTATCTGTTTCACGTGTCCCGCATCGTCCTTCATACCGAGCCGGCAGAATTCGAACGGTATGTGCTCGACGTTACAGATACGACCGAGGGCGTTATATCCGATATGCAGGGCGAAGCCCCCGAACCGGGCGTAATCCTGCGCCACCTTGCGGAACACTTGACGCAGTTTCTCGCTTCCCACGCGCATTTCGCCTGCCGCTATGCCCTTTCCGAGAAGGAAACGGGTATAGATGTTCAGACAAGAGCGTATGGTACCGCTTCCGCTCGACAACTGCATTACCTTTTGCGGATAATCGTTGTTCGTGTCGTAGGCCTGTATTCCCAACTGCTTGTTGGTCGAAATCTTCCGGTTCGGGGTTGCCTTTATCGCCGATAGCTGCATAATCCGTTACGCTTGGGGTTCTTCTCTTTCAGTTTCGGGGGCGGGCGCCTCGCCGTCCGTAGGTTCCGCTACGGGTTCGGTGGCGGGTTCGGTCACCTCCTCGCTTTCGGGCGCGGGCTTCGCCGTTTTTCCCTTGCGGCCGCCCCTGTTGGTGGTCGTTTTGTTTCCCGTCTTGGCTGCTCCCGTTTTTCTTGTTTTCGCCGCTACGGGTTCGGTGGCGGGTTCGGTCACCTCCTCGCTTTCGGGCGCGGGCTGGCCGGCCTCGATTTTCTTCACGATGCTTTCCGGGTACTTCGAGAAATTCGACAAACGGGACGGCTTCGCCATGATGTACTCCTCGGCCACCTTGTCGGTGAGGTTGGCGTTGCTGTAATACACGTTATCGCCGAAGTGGAGCCGGATAAGCATTCCGGCGCGGAGCTGATACTTGCAAGTGTTCTGTTCTTTCATTCTTTCTGGGTTTTTACGGTAGAGCGCGACCAGTTCCGAGAGGGCATCGCCCACGCAGTTGCCGCACGTCTGCACGATTTGTTTCTTGAAAATTTGCAGATAAGCCACGCCAATCCGCGCGGCTTCCTGCGGGGTGTAGGTGGCATTGGAAACCACACGCCCGAAAAGTTCCCTATCCTCGCACAAGGAGGCGATTTCTTCAAATTCCAGCGTCATAGCCCGGTGTTTTTACTTTGCCGCTTGAGCGGTCTGCAAGGACTGAAAGGCCGTATCGGTTTCTTCGAGAGAACCGGCATAGAAACTCATCGGCAAGCGGGGTTCCTGACCGGATGCGAGTGTAACGGCATACACACCCGCGCTTTCCTCGGCCACATAGTCCTTCGTGAGGGTCGGGGTTTTCAATCCCGTATTCCAGCCGAGCACCTCGTACTTGCTATCGTCCGCGGCGGCTTTGTTCTTGATTACCGCAACAAAGGAGCCGTTGAGCATATTCTCCAAAGCGGCCTTTTCAGCCGCAGAATTGGCGAAAGCCACAAACGCGAAGGTCTGCGTGGTGCCGTTGCTGTACGTGCCCTCCGCTTGGGCTACGTTCGTTCCGTTGAAAGAGGTCTTGCGCTGTTGCACAAGGTTGGCTTTCTTGCCAGCCTTGAGCACGATAGCGGTGATGATGTTCGGGTTGTCCGCGTCGATGGTCGACTTGGTGAAATCAATATCGCCACGGTTGATGAGCAAAGCCTCATCTTCAAGACCCGCCACGGGGGGATTAGCGCAGTCGTAGAGAAAATCATGAACGACCGAAGTATCGCATTTTGCCATTGTCTTTTGATTTTGATAGTTAAACAATAAGGCAGGGGCGCATGGACACACCCCTGCCATTGGAACGGATTTTAGTACGCAACAGAGATGAGTTGAGGCAACACTACCTTCACATCGAGGCGACCGGCACCGTCGATGTACATGTTCTTGGTCTTGTTGTCGTACCAAGCCTTGAAATCTTCAAAGGCCTTCATCTGGTCGTCCAATACGGGGAAGCCGAGCTTGATGTTTTCCTTGGTCGTGTAGAGTACGCGATAAGGATTGTCGAGCTTGGTGCCGTCGTTGAATGAAGCGTTGATTTCCTTATCCCAGTAGGGGACGGTAACGATTTTCTCACCGAAGATGCGAAGTTCCTGAATGCCGTCCTCGCGCATCTTGTACGCCGATTCGGTGTACAGGGTTTGAGCAAGCAACTGCATCTTGAGCTTCGAGAAGAAGGCGTCGGTAACCAATACCTCGCGGTTGTCGGCCCTTTGGGCACGCAATGCGGCGGGGGCTTCGTTGATAACCTGCGAGAGAATATTGATAGCGTCCAAGCCCTCGGCGGCCTGCTGGGCGGCGGTTGTGTTGAGGGCATTCGCGGCAATCGAGATATGCTTGATACCGTTGTTGGCGGTAATCATTTCGGCAATCTGCTTGAAAACGCCGTCCACAACCTCAAAGTACTGCTGTTCGGTGCTTTCCTCGGGGAGGTTCGCGCCCGTGGTGTCACCGAACCACAGGAAGCGGTTCAACATCTCATCCACGGCTCCTTCAACGAGCGAAAGAATGAGATTCAAGAGCGGGGTGCCCGTCAAGTCGGGGCGTTCCACGCCTTCCTTCAAACCGAGGTCGTAGAGAGCTTTCTCGAACTCCTTGTAGCAAATGGGAAGACGGAAATCCCAATCTTTCAGCAACCATTTCTTTTCCGTCAAGTTTGCCGACGCTTCATCATCGGTGATATTGCAACCACGTCCTACCTTACCGATTTTCGATAAAGTACCGAGGAACGGGATGCGTTCTCCGTCACGAGCGGAAACCACATCCACATAGTTGCTGATGATACCCCTCGTGATGACTTCTTCACGCACGATGTCGGAAATCTGCATCATCAAGGCGGGAGTGAGCTGTTCAAAGTTGATTATGGGTGCAGCCATAATTGTATTCTCCTTTCTTCTTTATAGGTTGATTAATCGATTAATTCTTGGACTGCAAGGCTTTCTTGCGTTCCTCGATAGCCTTTGCGAGGGCCGATTTCTCGTCCTCCTTGTCCTTGTTGACAAACGGGCGCTTGAGGTTGAGGGTTTTCGAGGTCTGTTTCTCCATAGCCTCGTATTCCTCGATACGGGCGGCCGCCATTTCGCCCGCGCGGCGCAACTGCTCGTTCTCGGCTTGGAGTTCCGCGATACGGGCGTTGAGCGTCTCGATGTCCTGCGGGTTGGGGTCTTGGTGTTCTTCGCCGTGTTCTTCGTCCGCGTGACGGATTTCGGTAATCACGCCGTCGGCGATGATAATCGTGCTTCCGTCCTCCATTTCAAACTGCCCGTCCGGTTCGGCGGCATCGCCCACCTCGGGCACCTGATTTTCGCGGTCGGCGGGAATATCCACCGAAATGGTGTTGCCGTCCTTGTCTTTCAAGTCGATGTTTTTTGCTTTTCCGCTCAAGAGGTTCTTGATGCGTTCGCTCCATTTTGTTTTCTTGTTCATATTCTTTTGGATTTGATTAATTGCTTTCAAAACCGCTTCATTCGAGGTGCGGGCGACGGGCTTATAGGCCTTGTTCTGCGCTTCGGCCTCTCCCGTCTTGGTGGCGAGGCCGAGCGTCACCGCCTGCTCGGGCGATATGGCGGTCTCGTTATCCATGAGAACCTGCAAGCCGGCCTTGCCCATTCCGCTAACAGACGAATAGATGGCGTTGATTTTCCGCTTCAATTCATCCAGATAATCGTAGGCTTCCTTGAGGTCGTCCTGCGTGAGATAGTCCGCTCTGACGTCACCCAGAAAGGGGTTGTGGATGAAGATGTTGCACGTGGCGATGCGCTCGGTGCCGGCCATGAAGATGACGGACGCGATACTGCCGCACTGGTTCTTGGCAATCGTAACCACGTTCCGGTTGAGGCCTTTCAGATAGTTGTAAATCTTCAAGCCCTCCTCGGCATAGCCGCCGGGGCTGTCGATTTCCACGCGGAGCGTGTCGCCCTGCTGGGCTTCGGCCTGCGTAACCACTTGCAATAGTCCCGTATCTTCTCCGATTATTCCTTTTATAAAAATCATTTTCACGTATTTTTCACAAAAATACGCTGACTATCACCCAATGAACAAGAATGTATTTTTACTTTGTAATGATTTAGAAAACAAATGAATAATGGGTAGAATGTCGCAATTTGACAAATATTTCGTTATACTTGCAACTGAAATGGGTTGCGCCGTAGTCCCGTCCCGCGAAAAAAAGCGGGACTAAAACAAGGACTGTTCGGTGCTTTCCGATACCCTTTAATGTTCTTTAAAACTCGTTAGAGATAGTTGAAAAGCGGTTTTGTGTTCTTCGTGGTTTTTCGATACACCCTATTTGTAGTCCCCGTGGGAGTACGAAGATTAAACACCCAATTTTACACCTTCTGTATGTAGAGCTGGGTGTTCTTGTTTTTAGGCCTCTACATAAAATTTCGGGAAAAACTTGATGAAATTGTAGAACAAAAAAGGGGGTTCACCACGTTCTAAAGTGCCCCCCCGCCTTTTCTTATCGGTGT